>NZ_JACCBG010000001.1:1602500-1605000 GCF_013409645.1 Nocardioides panaciterrulae
TGGGAGCGGTGATGGCCGCAGAGACCAGGCCCAAGCGACTGTTTACTAAAAACACAGGTCCGTGCGAAGTTGTAAGACGATGTATACGGACTGACTCCTGCCCGGTGCTGGAAGGTTAAGGGGACGGGTCAGCAGGTAACTGCGAAGCTCAGAACTTAAGCCCCAGTAAACGGCGGTGGTAACTATAACCATCCTAAGGTAGCGAAATTCCTTGTCGGGTAAGTTCCGACCTGCACGAATGGAGTAACGACTTGGGCGCTGTCTCAACCGTGGACTCGGCGAAATTGCACTACGAGTAAAGATGCTCGTTACGCGCGGCAGGACGGAAAGACCCCGGGACCTTTACTATAGTTTGGTATTGGTGTTTGGTTCGGCTTGTGTAGGATAGGTGGGAGACTGTGAAACCTCGACGCCAGTCGGGGTGGAGTCAACGTTGAAATACCACTCTGGTCGTACTAGATGTCTAACCTAGGTCCGTAATCCGGATCAGGGACAGTGCCTGATGGGTAGTTTAACTGGGGCGGTTGCCTCCTAAAATGTAACGGAGGCGCTCAAAGGTTCCCTCAGCCTGGTTGGCAATCAGGTGTTGAGTGTAAGTGCACAAGGGAGCTTGACTGTGAGACAGACATGTCGAGCAGGGACGAAAGTCGGAACTAGTGATCCGGCGTCGGCATGTGGAAGCGACGTCGCTCAACGGATAAAAGGTACCCCGGGGATAACAGGCTGATCTTCCCCAAGAGTCCATATCGACGGGATGGTTTGGCACCTCGATGTCGGCTCGTCGCATCCTGGGGCTGGAGTAGGTCCCAAGGGTTGGGCTGTTCGCCCATTAAAGCGGCACGCGAGCTGGGTTTAGAACGTCGTGAGACAGTTCGGTCCCTATCCGCCGCGCGCGCAGGAAACTTGAGAAAGGCTGTCCCTAGTACGAGAGGACCGGGATGGACGAACCTCTGGTGTGCCAGTTGTCCCGCCAGGGGCACGGCTGGTTAGCTACGTTCGGAAGTGATAACCGCTGAATGCATCTAAGCGGGAAGCACGTTTCAAGATGAGGTTTCCCACCCACTCGATGGGGTAAGGCCCCCAGCAGAACACTGGGTTGATAGGCCGGAGGTGTACAGCAGTAATGCCCAGCCGACCGGTACTAATAGGCCGAGGGCTTGTCCCACAACCACATCACCACAACACCACGAGACACCGCATGCGGTGTGTGCTACGCGTCCACTACGCAGTTCCCAACCAACAAGCCGTTGGTCATGAGAACTCAATATATGAGTCGAACACTCCAGCTTGGAGACACCCCCTGACACCGTGTGTGTGGGGTGTGTGTGTCTCCGCCAGAGTTACGGCGGCCATAGCGAAAGGGAAACACCCGGTCCCATCCCGAACCCGGAAGTTAAGCCTTTCAGCGCCGATGGTACTGCAGTCGCGAGGCTGTGGGAGAGTAGGACGCCGCCGGACAAACATTGGGCGTAGGGGCCACCTCCGGGTGGCCCCTACGTCATTTGCAGGACAGGCCCTGTCCTAGTCTTCTTGGCAGTCGAGAACGCAACAGAGGTGTGAGCACCGTGGCAGAAGATCGTCGCAACAAGCGTCCTGCGCGAGACGGGGACCGCCCGTCGGGTCCTCGCCGGGAGGGCCGGTCCGGAGCCCCCGGGTCGGGTCGATCCCGCGACACTCGCGGCCAGGGCGGCGAGGGCCAGTCCGGGCGCGGTCGCAGCGCCGGGCGTCCGGACCGCCCGGGAGGCGGGAACCGGCGGTCCGACGACCGGCGATCCGACGACCGCCGATCCGATGCCCGGCGGTCCGATGACCGACGGACCGGCCCGCGCACCCGCGACCAGGCCCAGTACGACGGCCCCGAGCTGCCCGAGGAGATCACCGGTCGCGAGCTCGACCGCTCGGTGAGTGCCCAGCTCAAGGGGCTGCCGGAGAAGCTGGCCGCCCGCGTCGCGCGCCATCTCGCCGCCGCCGGAATGTTGGTCGACACCGACCCCGAGAGTGCCTACCAGCACGCGCTGGCCGCCCGGGCCCGCGCACCGCGGCTGGCCGTGGTCCGCGAGGCAGCCGGCGAAGCGGCCTATGCCGCGGGCCACTACGCGGAGGCACTGGCCGACCTGAGGGCCGCCAAGCGGATGAACGGGGCGACGGCGTACCTGCCGATCATGGCGGACTGCCACCGTGCCCTCGGCCAGCCCGAGCAGGCGATCAAGCTGGCCAAGAGTCCCTCGGTCGCCAACTTCGCCACCGAGGCGAAGGCGGAGATGACCATCGTCGAGGCCGGCGCCCGGCGCGACATGGGCCAGTTCGACGCCGCCCTGCGCACCTTGGAGCTGGCCCCGCTGACCTCCAAGAGTCGCGGCGCCTGGGTCGTGCGCCTGCGCTACGCCTACGCGGACACCCTCGAGGCTGCCGGCCGCGACACCGACGCGCTCACCTGGTTCCACCGCACCTATGCGATCGACGGGGACCAGCTCACCGACGCCGCCGAGCGCGCCGAGCA